>NZ_RCOE01000259.1:0-8759 GCF_004321495.1 Pseudomonas sp. Sample_10 | reverse complement strand
CCCTGTTACCGCCGTGAAAGGGCGGTGTCCTAGGCCACTAGACGAAGGGGACACACTACAACATTCACTCCCTGCTTCGTTTCGCTGTGTGCTTTACGCTGCAAGTGGCGCGCATTCTATGGATGGATTGAGAGGTCGTCAACCCCCTGATATAAATTTATTTAAATCAATGACTTCGCCCTGCTTTGCGGCACTAATCCGGATTTTCCGCCGCCCGGTGTTTGGCGCCTATATTCTGACACTCGCCAAGGCGTTATAGTCGGCGTCGTCAGTGATGGCAATCCGCCCTATCGATGCCAGCATTCATATAAGAAGACTGCGGCCGATACAGAATGAGCCACATCGACCCAACTCGTCGAGCGGCCCTAGGCGCCTATATGCCAAGCCACTACACTCGCACGCGAACCCTAAAAAGAGGTCTTACCGGTGACACCACTCATGATCACCCTGCTCGTCGTAGCCGGGATCGCATTATTGATCGCCATTGGCTACATCAACCATGTGGTGGAAAACAACAAGCTGGAAAGGGCCCGTACCAAGGTTGAGCTCAATGATCGCCTGCGTCGTTGCGGCGAAATCACCGAGACCTTCCCCGGCCAATTGATGACACCGGCACTCAAGCTGCTGCTGACCCGCCTGGAGCTGAACGTCTGCCAACGTCTGCTGAATCTGGAAAAGACCAGTTCCAACCTCAAGGCAAGGATTGGCGAGCTGGAAACCCTGGTCGCCCAGGGCGAATCGATTCCGGTCAACAACCCGCCGGCGCCGATCCAGACCGAGGCCAAGGCCAAGGACGTACGCTTCCTGCTCGAAGCCTTGCACGGCCAGATTACCCGCGCCGCACAAGACGGTTTCCTGCCGCCTAACGAAGCCAAGCGCTGGATCCGCGAGGTCCGCCATATTCTGGTGCTGCTGCACATCGAGTTCTTCAACAACCTCGGCCAGCACTCGCTGCAACAGAATCAGCCCGGTCAGGCGCGCCTGGCGTTCGAACGTGGCGTGCAGTACCTGCGAAAACAGCAGGAACCGCAGATCTACGCCGAGCAACTGGAATACCTGGAAAAACTCCTGGCCCGTGCCAATGCGCAAGTCATGGACCGCATTGCCCCGGTAGAAGGCGAAGTCAACCAACTGACCGAGGGCCTCAAAGACGTCGAGGCAGATGCGGACTGGAAAAAGAAAGTGATCTACGACTGATCACTCGTTAAAAAAAACAAGCCACCGGGAAGGTGGCTTTTTTTGGGCTGGATTTGAGGTGGGCGTACCGCTGCGGGTAACAGGTCGGCTGGCAGGTCGCTATCGCTGCGATGCGGCGACCCGACAAGCCAGCTCCCACAGCGATTGAGGGCGACCAGAAATCAAAGCCTGAAATGCCCCACCATCCCTTTCAACTCAGTCCCCAACTGCGCCAGTTCGATACTGGATGCCGCATTCCCCTGCATCGCCAGCGAAGATTGATCGGCACTGGCACGAATACTCGTGACACTGCGATTGATCTCCTCAGCCACTGAGCTTTGCTCCTCGGCAGCCGCCGCAATCTGCTGGTTCATCTGCTGAATCAAAGAAACTGCCGCGGCAATGCTCCCCAGCGCGCTCTCAGTTTGCAGCGCATCGCTGACCGCCAGCTTCACCAATTCGCCGCTGCTCTGAATCTGCTGCACCGACGTCTGCGCCGCTGCCCGCAAGGCGCTGACCAGCCGCTCGATTTCCTCGGTGGATTGCTGGGTCCGCTTGGCCAGGGCGCGGACTTCGTCGGCCACCACCGCAAAGCCCCTGCCCTGCTCACCGGCACGGGCGGCTTCAATGGCGGCATTGAGCGCCAGCAGGTTGGTCTGTTCAGCCACACTTTTGATAACACTGAGTACCGTGCCGATATTCTGGATTTCCGCACTCAGGCTTTCGATGCTTGAACTGGCTGAATTGGCCGAATCGGCCAGTTGCTCAATCCGCACCATGCTTTGGCGCACCACTTGCTGGCCGCTCTCAACCTTGCCATCCGCCGTTTGCGCAGCCTGTGCCGCCTCCTCTGCGTTACGCGCGACATCGTGAACGGTGGCGGTCATCTGGTTCATCGCCGTGGCGACTTGTTCGGTTTCTTCCTTCTGACTGCTGACTTCAAGATTGGTCTGCTCAGTGACTGCCGACAGCGATTGCGCCGACGATGCCAACTGTTCGATGCCTGCCTGCAAACCGCTGACGATCTGGCTAAGACCCGCGCCCATCTGCTGCATCGCGTGCATCAGTTGGCCAATCTCGTCGCGACGGGTGACTTCGACAGTCCCGCTCAGATCCCCCGAGGCAATCTGCTGCGCCACACGGATAACGCTGCGCAGCGGCTCCACGATCAACCGGGTAATCGCCCAGGCGGCGATCAACCCGACCAGCAGCGCCAGAGCCGAAGAACCGATGATCAGCAGCGAATTCTTTTTCAGTTCCGTTTGCATCGAATGGTCTTCGGCGATGTACGCCAGATCCACCCGTTCCACCACTTGGCCGGCACGCTCATGCAGTTGCTGATAAACGTTTTTTTCCTGCTCCAGTAAACCGGTGTACTCGGCGAGCTTGTCGTTGAAACTGGCGATATGGCCGGTCACTTCATTGAGAACCGTCTGATATCCCTCATCCTTGACCGTGGTTTTCAATTGCTCGGCCTGGGTCAGTGCTTGACTGGCCTGTTCGATCTTGCCCTGTCCTGCACTGTCGTCGCCCTTGCGGCTCTGGTCCAGGCGTACGCGCGCTTCATTCATGGCCTGGAGCATCAGGCGTGAAACCTGACTGACCTGATTGGCCTGCTCGATAAATTGCGCACCGTCCTTGCCTTCGGAATCCTTGAGGGTATAGGCGCCGTCATCGGCAAGCCCCGATTGCAACACATCGAGATTATTGGCAACGCTGGACACCGACCAACTGGCCATTTCCAATGCCAGGTCCTTGGCCTGGCTAAGCGAGACAAACTCGTCAAACGCCTTGCGATACGCCGCCAGGGACTGCTCGACGTCAGTCATCACCGGGACGTTCGCTGCCGACTCAGCCTTGAGCTGATTCGCCAACGCGATCAGGCCGTCCACGCCTTCACGCAGGGCGTCGGCTGTTTTCGAATTGCCGTGCAAGGCGTATTCCTGCTCCAGCAGCCGCACTTTGAGCAGACCACTGTTGAGTGATGACATCTGCTTGAGCCCATCGAAGCGCTGGCTGATGGAGTGCAAGGACCACACGCCAATGGCCGCCACCAAGGCAGTCAACAGCAGCACAAGCACAAACCCGCCACCCAGTTTCTTTGCCATACCGAGGTTGGCAAAACGTCCTTGCACGGCCGAAATCATTGCACGTAGTCCCCTGCCATAGTCTATGGATGCAGATTCGCAACGGGCCTGTGTCAACACAAGTCTCTGGCGCCTGAATAATGGCAAAAAGCTACGCCAACGTCGTTTTCAGAACGCTAGAGGTCGATTCACAGCGGTGGCCTGAAAGAATGCCCTGGCTCGCGGATCGCAGGCACAAGCCACATTGATGCGCTGCCAATCACTAGCTTCCCCCGTGGGACTGAATGCCGTCGCGCACGACAACACGACCCCGTGGCGTTGCGCCTCGGCTCGCACCCGGGCGCAGTCCATCGATCGTGAGCGCGCCCAGATGAACAAGCCGGCAGCGGGCTTGCCAAACACCTCCCACTCGGCGTCTTCAAGCAACTGCAAGGCAGCCTGTCGATCGGTGTTCAAGCGCTGTCTTTGGCGCTTCACCAACTTGCGATACGCGCCGCTGGCCAGCAGGCAGGCCAGCACCGATTCACAAAATCGGGAAGCACCCATGCTGCTGATCATCTTGACTTCGGCCAGTCGTGCAATCACTTCGGCACTGGCCACCACGAAGCCGACACGCAAAGAACTGCTGAGGGTTTTAGAGTAGCTGCCGACATAAATCACACTGTCATCCATGGCGGCGAGACGCATGCCGGTACCGCTGTGAAGATCGGCGAAGACATCATCTTCGATCAGCATCACCTCCTGTTTTTTTGTCAGCTGCAGTACTCGTTGCGCCACCACAGGGACCAGGCTGCCGCCCGTAGGGTTGTGATGGAAGCTGTTGATGAACATTCCCTGCGGGCGGTGCTCGAGCAGTAGTTGTTCGAGAACGGCGACGTCTGGCCCATGCGGCGTTCGCGGTACCTCGAGCATGTGGATACCGTGCAGCCTGAGCAGATCGAACAACATCGGGTAGCCCGGACTCTCGACCACCACGCAATCCCCCGGCTTGAACAGCGTCCGCACGATCAGATCCAAACCCTGGCTGGCGCCTGCGGTGGTTACGATTCGATTGTCTTCAACATCGATGCCCAGCGGTTTCAGGCACTTGAGGATTTGTTCGCGCAGGGCGGGCAACCCCAAGGGTGAACTGTAGTTGAACAAGCCGGCCATATCGGTGCGGCTGACCTGGCGGATCGCATAACTCAAATCATCCGTCTCGCGCCAACTTTCGGGCAGCCCGCCGTAGCCCAGTTGCAGTTCAGACGAAGCTCCAGGTTTTACTACTGCGCCTTCAAACCACAAGTCATCCTGTCGACCCTGGGCTGCGGGGGCTGGGGCTGCCACAACGAAACCGGCGCCCTGGCGAGACTCCAGCACGCCTTGCACCACCAGACGTTCGCATGCCTCGACGACGCAGGATTGGCTGAGCAGGTTGATTCGCGCGATGCGTCGGACTGGCGGCAAGCGCGCGCCAGGCGCCAACTCATTGCAATGCAGCCAGCAGACCAGTGCGTCGACGATTTGCTGTACGACCGGCACCAATGCCTGTCGATCGATTCTCAATTCCATGAGCAAAAAAACTCCTGTGGATTCTGCCGAAAGCAGTTAATCACAGGAGCTCGTTGCGGGATGTGCGACAACGCCGCCAAAACCCCGGGTTTTAATCATTTGAAACACACTGCCCGGCGTATTCACCAAACGGAAAAAAATCTGTGGAAGTGAGTCTGCTCACTCCCGCAGATTGCGTTTTCAGAACGCCGTGACACCGCCATCCACCGCCAATGAATGCCCCGTGGTGAACGCAGCGCCATCGCTGCACAGGTACAGCACTGCGCTGGCGATTTCCTCAACCTTGCCGATGCGACCTACCGGGTGCATGGCGTTGGCAAACTCGCCTTTCTTCGGGTCGGCTTCGTAAGCGCGGCGGAACATGTCGGTATCGATCACCGCCGGGCATACCGCATTGACGCGGATCTTTTTCTTGGCGTATTCGATGGCGGCGGATTTGGTAAGACCGATCACCGCGTGCTTGGAGGCCGCGTAGATACTCATCTTCGGCGCGGCGCCGAGGCCAGCCACCGAAGCGGTGTTGACGATTGCGCCGCCGCCCTGTGCCAGCAACAACGGCAACTGATACTTCATGCACAGCCAAACGCCTTTGACATTGACGCCCATGATCGCGTCGAACTCCTCGACAGTACCTTCGGCCAATTTGCCTTTTTCGATCTCGATGCCGGCGTTGTTGAAGGCATAGTCGAGACGGCCGTAGGTATTGATGACTTCATCCATCAGATTTTTTACTTCGCTTTCAAGGGTGACGTTGCAGCGCACGAAGCTCGCTTCACCGCCTGCCGTGCGAATCAGTGCCACCGTTCCTTCGCCGCCCGCCGTGTCCATGTCGGCGACAACCACCTTCAAGCCCTCGGCGGCGAACGCCTGGGCGGTGGCACGGCCGATACCATTGGCGGCGCCCGTCACTACGGCTACCTGACCGGAAAACGTCATGCTCATTGTTATGTCCTCGAAGAGAGTTGGCGGGGGATCGCGTTTTTCCAGTCTAGCCACAGCGGCCCCGGGCAAGGCAGCACTATCAGGTGGCCGGTTGCCTGCCCATGAGTTGCAGTGATGGAACTGCCGTACCAACTATCACTGCACTGGATAAACCTGCATTCGCCGCATCAGCCAAACTTGCGGCATCGCCCACGAAGGTCTATCAACAAGGCTTCATTCATCTTGAGTGCCTGTCATGACATCCCAGACCAATCGCCAGTTCCTGCTCGCCAAACGCCCGGTGGGCGCAGCAACCCGCGAGACATTCACTTATCAGCAAGTACCGGTCGGCGAACCGGCGGCAGGTCAGATCCTGGTCAAGAACGAATACCTGTCCCTGGATCCGGCCATGCGTGGCTGGATGAACGAGGGCAAGTCCTACATTCCGCCGGTGGGGCTCGGCGAGGTGATGCGCGCCTTGGGCGTCGGCAAGGTGGTTGCCTCGAACAATCCGCAGTTCGCCGTCGGCGACTATGTCAACGGCGCGCTGGGCGTGCAGGACTATTTCCTCGGTGAGCCGCGGGGTTTCTACAAGGTCGATCCGCAACTCGCGCCGCTGCCGCGTTACTTGTCGGCGCTGGGCATGACCGGCATGACGGCTTATTTCGCGTTGCTGGATGTCGGTGCCCCGAAGGCCGGTGAAACCGTAGTGCTTTCGGGCGCGGCCGGAGCGGTGGGCAGCATTGCCGGGCAAATTGCCAAGATCAAGGGATGCCGTGTGGTCGGCATCGCCGGCGGCGCCGACAAGTGCAAATTTCTGATCGAGGAATTGGGCTTCGACGGCGCCATCGACTACAAGAGCGAAGATGTCGTCGCCGGCCTCAAGCGCGAGTGCCCGAAAGGCGTCGATGTGTATTTCGATAACGTCGGCGGCGATATCCTCGACGCAGTACTCAGTCGCCTGAACATGAAAGCACGCGTGGTGATCTGCGGCGCCATCAGCCAGTACAACAACAAGGAGGCGGTCAAGGGCCCGGCCAACTATCTATCGTTGCTGGTGAACCGCGCGCGCATGGAAGGCTTCGTGGTGATGGATTACGCCGCACAATTCGCCACGGCCGCGCAAGAAATGGCCGGTTGGATGGCCAAGGGGCAACTCAAGAGCAAGGAAGACATTGCCGAGGGACTGGAGACGTTCCCCGAGACGCTGATGAAATTGTTCAGCGGGGAGAATTTCGGCAAGTTGGTTCTGAAGGTTTGACGCTGTAACCGACTTAAAAAAAACCCTGTGGGAGCGGGCTTGCCCGCGATGAGGGTGTGTCAGTCGAAATCAATGTTGACTGACACACCGCTATCGCGAGCAGGCTCACTCCTACAGGTTTTAGCGGTGTTTACGCCAATTCAGCAACCACGACTGCCAACGCCTTGGCCGGATCGGCTGCCTGGCTGATCGGACGGCCGATCACCAGATAGTCGGAGCCGGCATCCAGCGCCTGACGCGGGGTCAGGATGCGGCGCTGGTCGTCCTGGGCGCTGCCCGCCGGACGAATCCCCGGGGTCACCAGTTGCAGCGACGGGTGCGCCGACTTCAGGGCCTGGGCTTCCAGGGCCGAACACACCAGACCGTCCATCCCGGCTTTTTCCGCCAGTGCGGCCAGGCGCAGCACCTGCTCTTGCGGTTCGATGTCCAGACCGATACCCGCCAGGTCCTCGCGCTCCATGCTGGTCAACACGGTCACACCGATCAGCAGAGGCTGCGGGCCGCTGCGCTTGTCCAGCACTTCACGGCAGGCCGCCATCATGCGCAGGCCACCGGAGCAATGTACGTTGACCATCCACACGCCCATTTCCGCTGCCGCTTTCACAGCCATGGCTGTGGTGTTGGGAATGTCGTGGAACTTGAGGTCCAGGAACACTTCGAAACCCTTGTCACGCAGGGTGCCGACGATTTCCGAGGCGCAGCTGGTGAAGAGTTCTTTACCGACTTTGACCCGGCACAGTTTCGGGTCCAACTGATCGGCCAGCTTCAGTGCGGCGTCACGGGTAGGGAAATCCAGGGCGACGATGATAGGAGTCTGGCAGGCGGACATGAGTGGGCTCTCAGGCAAGTCGAAATCGGCGCGCATTGTAGCGGAACCAGCGGCACTGCGGGACCCGATGATCGGTAAATCGTCGATCGCGCTCAGGCAAGCCAGCCATTTTTTGCACAACGCGGCCATGGCGGCGAGTCAATAACGCGTTGGGTTGTCTTCGCCCCGCAAAAAAACAGCGCAGCGCGAAGACCAACCGAATTTCAGTTGAGGGTTTGTCCCTCAACTCTGGATCTCCCCAGAGGTAATCCGGGCAGACCGCTGACTCAGCGCTTGCGCAAAATCACGCTACCGATCGAGTAACCGGCGCCGAACGAGCTGAGTACCGCCAGCGAGCCGGCCGGCAGGTCGTCCTGGTTCTTGTGGAACGAAATCACCGAACCGGCAGAACTGGTGTTGGCGTAGGTATCGAGAATCACCGGCGCTTCCTGTTCAGTGGCATCGCGTCCGAGCAGCTTCTTCACGATCAGGTGGTTCATGCTGAGGTTGGCCTGGTGTAGCCAGAAACGCTTCACATCGCTGACGTTGAGCTGGTTTTCCTGCAGATGCTCACCGATCAGCTCGGCCACCATCGGGCAGACTTCCTTGAATACCTTGCGGCCTTCCTGGACGAACAGTTTGTCCTTGGCACCGATACCCTCTTCCGCTGCGCGGTTGAGGAAGCCGAAGTTGTTGCGGATGTTGTTGGAGAACTTGGTCAGCAGCTTGGTGCTGACGATGTCGAACTGGTACTCGGACGTGGCCAGGTCAGCGCGTTCGATGATCACGGCGGTGGCCGCATCGCCGAAGATGAAGTGACTGTCGCGGTCGCGAAAGTTCAGGTGACCGGTGCAGACTTCCGGGTTGACCATCAGGATCGCCCGGGCCTGGCCCAGTTGCACGCTGTTGGCGGCGGCCTGGATGCCGAAGGTGGCGGAAGAACACGCCACGTTCA
>NZ_RCOE01000202.1:0-8865 GCF_004321495.1 Pseudomonas sp. Sample_10 | reverse complement strand
GGCCGCAACGACCCTTGCCCATGCGGCAACGGCAAGAAATTCAAGAAGTGCCACGGCGCTTGAGGCTTCAGGTGAAAACCTGCCTCGTCTGGTAGGCCGGTTTCGCGAGCAGGCCCACTCTCACAGTGTTTCGAGACCTGTAGGAGCAAGGCTTGCCCGCGATTGCCGCGCCTCGGTACTTCATACTCTTTGCATCATCGTTCATCGCGGGCAAGCCTTGCTCCTACAGATGTTCACCCGCCTTCAGAATGTGTTCGGTACTGACCACGGTCGCGTACTCACCATGCAGATTCCCCAGCGACATACCGTGCACCTCTTCGGCTGAACGGGGGTTACCGAAAAAATCGGCCTTGTCGAAGGTAAAGCACGCATCCTCCACCACCCACGCCTCGAACCCCAGGTTGCCCGCCGTGCGCGCCGTGGACTCCACCGAGTTGTGGGTCGCCACGCCGACGATGATCAACTGTGCGATCCCCGCCTCGCGCAACAGTCTCTCCAGCCCCGTTGAACAAAATGCGTCCGGCACCTGCTTCTGAATCAGTTGCTCACCCGGCAGTGGCTGAAATCGTTGCTGAATCTCCACGCCCGATTGCAGCGGCCAGAACACCGAGTCCTCTGATCGGGACAAGTGCTGGACGTGAATCACCGGCCGTTCGCTGCGCCGCCAATGCGCCAACAGTTCCAGCATGCGGTCCTCGGCCTGGGGATTGTTCCGGCGACCCAGCCTGGGGTGCAGAATGCCCTTCTGTTGATCGATGATGATCAATCCTGCATTTGCCTTTAATTCCATGTCGACACACCTCCCGGACCATTGGTCGCTGAACTTATCAGACAAATCCTGAAATAACCTTGTACCCCGCTTGCGCGCCCTCCTCCCGCTCACTAACGTAGCGGCTTTACTGACGCTACCCCCGCAGGAGCTTTGCCATGGCCTCGCCAGCCCTCACACATTTTCTACCCCGGTTCGGCGTTGCCGCAGCAGTCACGGGGGTTTTGAGCCTGACAGGGTGTCAGAGCTTCAATGCCCAGGACACCCTCCCGCCGACCTCCGGCGTGCAGCCCCTCAAGGGGCTGGCGCAGAATGTCTCGGTGCGCCGCAACGCGATGGGCATGCCGTTGATCGAAAGCAGCACGTTCCACGACGCGCTGTTCGCCCTCGGCTATGTGCACGCCAGCGACCGCATCACCCAAATGGTCACCCTGCGCTTGCTGGCCCAGGGCCGTCTGGCGGAAATGCACGGTGCGGATTTGCTGGACGCCGACCGCTACATGCGCGCGGTCAACCTGAAGAAAAGCGCCGGGGAGTTGTACAAAGCGTCTTCGCCGCGGCTCAAACGCTTCTTTGAAGTCTATGCCCGCGGGGTCAACGCCTACCTGTTCCGCTATCGCGACAAGCTGCCGGCGGATCTGGTCGCCAGCGGCTACAAGCCTGAGTACTGGAAACCGGAAGATTCAGCGCTGATTTTCTGTCTGCTGAACTTCAGCCAGTCGGCCAACCTGCCGGAAGAAATTTCTGCGCTGGTACTCGCGCAAACCGTCACCACCGACAAACTGCCGTGGTTGACGCCGTCCGCTCCCGACGAAAAGCTGCCCTTGGCTGAAAGCGAGAAGCTGCATGGCATCAAGCTTAACGGGCAGGTACCGGGGCTGACTGAAATCAGTAAGGCCACCCGCCAACTGTCTGAGTTGAATCTGCTGGGCGCCATTTCCTCGAACAATTGGGCGATAGCGCCGCAACGCAGCCGCAGCGGCAAAAGCCTGCTGGCCAGCGACAGCCATGGCCCGATGGGCGTGCCGTCGCTCTACAGCTACGTACAGATTCGCGCGCCGAAATATCAGGCCTCCGGTGTGACCATCGCCGGTTTGCCGATGGTGCTGGGCGGTTTCAACGGCAAAGTGGCGTGGAGCACGACCACCGTCATGGGTGACAACCAGGACCTGTTCCTGGAAAAAATCCGCCGCCAGGGCAACGGCCTTGCCTACGAAACCAATGGCAAGTGGCAGCCGGCGACCGCGCGCAACGAAACCTACTTCGTCAAAGGCCAGCGGCCGATTCGCGAAACCGTGTACGAAACCCGCCACGGCCCGCTACTCAACAGCGCCCAAGGCCTGGCGCAAGGCAACGGCTTCGGCCTGGCCCTGCAGACACCGAACTTCTCCGACGACAAATCCCTGGACGCGTTTTTTGACCTGTCCCGCGCGCAGAACGTCGAGAAGGCGTCCGATGCCAGCCGCGAAATTCGCGCCATTGCCTTGAACCTGGTGTTTGCCGATGCCAGCAACATAGGCTGGCAAGTCACCGGCCGTTACCCTAACCGCCGCGAAGGCGAAGGCCTGTTGCCCTCGCCGGGCTGGGAAGATCGCTACGATTGGGACGGCTACGCCGACCCGATGCTGCACCCTTACGACCAGGACCCGGCGCAAGGCTGGCTCGGCACGGCCAACCAGCGGGTCATTCCCCATGGCTACGGCATGCAACTGTCCAATTCCTGGTCGGCACCGGAGCGTGGCGAGCGTTTGGCAGAACTGGCCGGTGTGGGCAAACATGACACTCGCAGCCTGATTGCCATGCAGTATGACCAGACCACCACGTTCGCCGCCAAACTGAAGAAAATGTTCGAAGCGCCGGGCATGGCCCAGCCACTCAAACAAGCCATCGAAGCCCTGCCGGTGGCCGATCGCGGCAAGGCACGCGAAGCATTGACCCGCTTGATGGCATTCGACGGCAAACTGGCCCCGACGTCCGCCGATGCAGCGATCTACGAACTGTTTTTGCAGGAAAGCATGAAACAGATTTTCCTCGATGAGTTGGGACCGGACAGCAGCCCGGCCTGGAAAGCCTTCGTCGCCAACGGCAAGTTGTCCTACGCAGCACAGGCCGATCATTTGCTGGGCCGCGAAGACAGTCCATTCTGGGATGACGCGCGCAGCGCGCAGAAAGAAGATAAACCCGCGATTCTCGCCCGCAGTCTCGCCGCGGCAATCACGGCCGGCGACAGTCAGTTGGGCGGCGATCACAAAGCCTGGCAGTGGGGCAAACTGCACCGCTACGAATGGAAGAACGTCAGTGGCCAGACCGTGCGCGGCCCCGTGCCGGCCGGTGGTGATCACACCACGCTCAACACCGCCGCTTTCGCCTGGGGCCAGGACTTCAACACCACGCTGGCACCGGCCATGCGCTTTATCGTCGATTTCGGCCAGGCCGAACCGTTGATGGGCCAGATCGCCAGCGGCCAATCCGGCAACCCGGCCAGCCCGAACTACCTCAACAGCATCGATCCGTGGCTCAAAGGGCAGTATCAGAGCCTGCCGATGCAGTCGCAGAACTATGACAGGGTTTATGGCAGCAAGCGCTTGACCCTGACACCGGGCAAGTAACGCCCCCTGTAGGAGCGAGCCTGTCGAATCGTCGCACCGTCGCGATGGACGTCAATGATAACGCGGGGCACCTGATGCCCCGCGGCGTTCTTGGATTCATCGCCAGCAGGCTGGCGCCTACAGGGGATTTGTGCCAAATACTTGAACCGCGGCCACTTCAAAGCCTGTAGGAGCATGGCTTGCCCGCGATGACGCCGGCACATTCAACATTATCGGTGACTGACATTCCGCTATCGCGAGCAAGCTGTGCTCCTACAAGGAATGAGCTGTACCTCGTGTAAAGCGCGCCCATCAAACCCCGATAGAACTTCTCGCCGCGCGCCAGCCTCATAGCTAACAAGTCCCCCCACTTGGGTAGCATCGTGGATCTTGTCATCGCGCGTCCCGAAGGCTTGTACTGCCCCGCTGGCGATTTCTATATCGATCCCTGGCGACCGGTCGAGCGATCAGTCATTACCCACGCCCATGGCGACCATGCGCGCACCGGCAACCAGCATTACCTGGCAGCGGCGCCGGGTGAAGGCATTCTGCGAGCGCGGCTGGGGCAAGACATCAACCTGCAGACGCTGGCCTACGGCGAGCGCTTGTTGCATCACGGCGTCACCCTGAGTTTTCATCCGGCTGGGCATGTTCTGGGCTCGGCGCAGGTTCGCCTGCAATACCGCGGCGAAGTCTGGGTCGCTTCCGGCGATTACAAAATCGAGCCCGACGGCACTTGTGCCCCGTTCGAACCGGTGCGCTGCCATACCTTTATCACCGAATCGACCTTCGGCCTGCCAATTTATCGCTGGCAACCCCAGACGCAGGTCTTCGCCGAAATCAATCAATGGTGGCAGGCCAACGCGGCACAGGACAAAACCAGCGTGCTGCTGTGCTATTCGTTCGGCAAAGCCCAACGCATTCTCCACGGCATCGATGCCGGACTCGGCCCGATCCTGGCCCATGGCGCGGTCGAACCGCTGAACCGGGTTTACCGCGAAGCGGGTGTTCACCTGCCTGCGACGATCTATGCCGGCGATGTGCAAAAAAACGACCCGCTGATGCGCAAAGCCCTGGTCATTGCCCCTCCCTCCGCCGGTGGCAGCACCTGGATGCGCCGCTTCGGCGACTTCAGCGATGGCTTCGCCAGCGGCTGGATGCGCCTGCGCGGTACTCGCCGGCGCCGCGGAGTGGATCGCGGCTTCGTGCTCTCCGATCACGCGGACTGGCCTGGCCTGCTCTGGGCCATCGAACAGAGTGGTGCGCAACGGGTGATGGTCACCCACGGTTCGGTCGCCGTGCTGGTGCGTCACCTGCGCGAGCAAGGCCTCGACGCCCAGGCTTTCGATACCGAATACGGTGACGATGAAGAAGAACCTGTAGCCGTCGAGCACGAGCCCACCGAGGCGACGTCATGAGAGCGTTTGCCCAGTTGTATGCCGAGCTCGATGCGACGACTTCAAGCAATGCCAAACTGTTGGCGATGCAACGCTACTTTGCCCAGGCCGCCCCTGAAGATGCTGCATGGGCGGTGTATTTCCTGTCCGGAGGACGGCCCCGGCAATTGGTGCCGGCGCGGCTTCTGCATGATCTGGCGATTGAGCAATCGGGCCTGTCGACGTGGTTGTTCGAAGAGAGTTATCAGGCCGTGGGCGATCTGGCCGAAACCATCTCGCTGATCCTGCCTGAGGCTCCTCACGTGTCCAGCGATGGCCTGGCCGTGTGGGTCGAAAAAAAGCTGCTGCCTTTGCGCGGCGAATCCCCCGAGGTACTCGCCCGTCAACTGCCCGAACTCTGGTCGCAACTGGACCGCACCAGCTTGATGCTCTGTATCAAGCTCATCACCGGCAGCTTTCGTGTTGGCGTCTCCAAACTGTTGGTCACCCGGGCGCTCGCCACCATGGCCCATCTCGACAGCAAACGCGTGGCGCAACGCCTGGTGGGCTATACCGACCTGTCCAATCGCCCGAGCGCCGCCAGTTACCTGAAACTGATCGCCGCCGAATCGGCCGATGAACATGCCCAGCGAGGCGGCCAGCCCTATCCGTTTTTTCTCGCCCACGCACTGTCCCAACCAGTCGAACAATTCGACGCATTGCTCGGCCCTGCCAGCCAATGGCAAGTGGAATGGAAGTGGGATGGCATCCGCGCCCAAGTGGTCAAGCGCGACGCAAAGTTGTGGGTCTGGTCACGGGGTGAAGAGTTGGTGACCGAGCGGTTTCCCGAGCTGGCCAACCTGAACCACGTCTTGCCCGACGGCACGGTGATCGACGGTGAAATCGTGGTCTGGAAAGCTGATCAACCCGACACCGACGACGCCTTCGACCCACAATCGCCGACCGCCCCCGCCGTGCAACCTTTCGCCCTGCTGCAACAGCGCATCGGGCGCAAAACCCTGAGCAAGAAAATGCTTGGCGACATTCCAGTGGTCATCCTCGCGTACGACTTGCTGGAATGGGCCGGCGAAGACTGGCGCAATCAACCGCAGGCGCAGCGGCGGGCGCAACTGGAGCAAGTCATTGCCCGTTGCAATCATCCGGCGCTGCTGGCGTCGCCACTGTTGACCGGCGAAGACTGGTTCGACCTCGCCCGCCAGCGCGAAGATTCTCGCCGGCTCGGCGTCGAAGGGATGATGCTCAAGGCTCAAGACGCGCTCTACGGCGTGGGCCGAACCAAGGATGTGGGCGTCTGGTGGAAATGGAAGGTAGACCCGTTCAGTGTCGACGCCGTGCTGATATATGCGCAACGCGGTCATGGCCGCCGGGCGAGTCTTTTCAGCGACTACACCTTCGCGGTCTGGGACGGCCCACCCGACGCCAGCGAGCGCACGTTGGTGCCCTTTGCCAAGGCCTACTCAGGGCTGACCGATGCAGAAATGCGCCAGGTCGACAGCATCGTGCGTAAAACCACCGTGGAAAAATTCGGCCCGGTGATCCGCGTCAAACCGAGCCTGGTGTTTGAGCTGGGCTTCGAAGGGATTGCGCTGTCCAAGCGGCACAAAAGCGGGATCGCCGTGCGGTTTCCGCGGATGCTGCGCTGGCGTCAGGACAAGTCCGTCGATGAGGCGGATCACTTGGGAACACTGCAGGATTTGCTCCAGTAATTCGCCTGCCGAAGAACCAAAAGAGTGCAGGTCTTCCACGCCGCCCGTTTTCGTGCACTAATCCCATCCCGGCGATTTCCTGAATGCCTGTTAAACGCTTGTTCGGCACTCTGGTTCGGAAATTGCTACTTTCATTAGGTCTTACGCTTACCAGTAACAATAATTCTGCGCCACAAGCGCTCATATTGGTTTTAGGGAATAAATAATGAAAAAAGCATTGCTGACCCTCTCTGCACTGGCGTTGTGCATGGCCGCTGGCTCCGCCATGGCAAAGGAATACAAGGAACTGCGTTTTGGTGTTGACCCTTCCTACGCACCGTTCGAGTCGAAAGCGGCTGACGGCAACCTGGTGGGCTTCGACATCGATCTGGGCAACGCAATCTGCGCCGAGCTGAAGGTCAAGTGCAAATGGGTCGAAAGCGATTTCGACGGGATGATTCCTGGCCTCAAGGCCAATAAATTCGACGGTGTGATCTCTTCGATGACCGTCACCCCGGCCCGTGAAAAAGTCATCGACTTCTCCAGCGAGCTGTTTTCCGGTCCAACCGCCTACGTGTTCAAGAAAGGCTCTGGCCTGACTGAAGACGTCGCTTCGCTCAAGGGCAAGACCGTCGGCTACGAGCAAGGCACCATCCAGGAAGCCTACGCCAAAGCCGTTCTGGACAAGGCTGGGGTAAAAACCCAGGCCTATCAGAACCAGGATCAGGTGTATTCCGACCTGACTTCCGGCCGTCTCGACGCCGCGATCCAGGACATGCTGCAAGCCGAACTGGGCTTCCTGAAGTCGCCAAAAGGCGAGGGCTACGAAGTCAGCAAGCCAGTCGACAGCGAACTGCTGCCTGCTAAAACGGCTATCGGTATTAAGAAAGGTAACACCGAGCTGAAAGCACTTTTGGACAAAGGTATCAAAGCGTTACACGATGATGGCACCTACGCCACCATTCAGAAGAAACACTTTGGCGATCTGAATCTGTACAGCGGCAAGTAATGCCCGGCGCCCATCTCGCGATGGGCGCTTTTTTCATCCGATCAGGTTGCTGATTTATGTTCGAAAACCTCCTGCAAAATCTGGGGCTCTCCGCCTTCAGCCTCAAGGGCTTCGGTCCTTTGCTGATGGAAGGCACCTGGATGACTATCAAATTATCGGCGATGTCGCTGCTGGTGGCCGTGCTGCTCGGCCTGCTCGGCGCCAGCGCCAAACTGTCCAAAGTCAAACTGCTGCGCCTGGTTGCCCAGTGCTACACCACGTTGATTCGCGGGGTGCCGGACCTGGTGCTGATGCTGCTGATCTTCTACAGCCTGCAAACCTGGCTGACGTCGCTTACCGACTACATGGAATGGGAATACATCGAGATCAACCCGTTCAGCGCCGGGGTACTGACCCTGGGCTTCATTTACGGCGCGTATTTCACCGAAACGTTCCGCGGCGCCATCCTTGCCGTGCCGCGCGGCCAGGTCGAAGCGGCCACCGCCTATGGTCTCAAGCGCGGCCAGCGCTTTCGTATCGTGGTGTTCCCGCAAATGATGCGCTTTGCCCTGCCGGGTATCGGCAACAACTGGATGGTGATGCTCAAGGCCACCGCGCTGGTGTCGATCATCGGCCTTGCCGACCTGGTCAAGGCAGCCCAGGACGCGGGTAAAAGCAGCTATCAACTGTTCTACTTCCTGGTGCTCGCTGCGCTGATCTATCTGTTGATCACCAGTGCCTCCAACATCATTCTGCGCTGGCTCGAACGCCGCTACGCCGCCGGGACCCGGGAGGCCGTACGATGATCGAACTCCTGCAGGAATACTGGAGGGCTTTCCTCTACACCGACGGCCAGAACATCACCGGCCTGGCCATGACCCTGTGGCTGCTCAGCGCGTCGATTTTCATCGGTTTCATCGTCTCGATTCCGCTGTCCATCGCCCGGGTTTCACCGCACTTCTACATACGCTGGCCAGTGCAGTTCTACACCTACCTGTTCCGCGGTACGCCGCTCTATATCCAGTTGCTGATCTGCTACACCGGCATCTACAGCCTCGCCGCCGTGCGGGCGCAACCGGTGCTCGACAGCTTCTTCCGCGATGCGATGAACTGCACCATCCTGGCGTTCGCCCTGAACACCTGCGCCTATACCACGGAAATTTTCGCCGGGGCCATCCGCAGCATGGCCCACGGTGAAGTCGAAGCCGCCAAGGCCTATGGCCTGACAGGCTGGAAGCTGTATGCCTACGTGATCATGCCTTCGGCCCTGCGCCGCTCGTTGCCCTACTACAGCAACGAAGTGATCCTGATGCTGCACTCGACCACCGTGGCCTTCACCGCAACCATCCCGGACATCCTGAAAGTCGCGCGGGACGCCAACTCGGCGACCTTCCTGACCTTCCAGTCGTTCGGCATCGCCGCGCTGATCTACCTGACC
>NZ_RCOE01000032.1:7139-8946 GCF_004321495.1 Pseudomonas sp. Sample_10 | reverse complement strand
GCGTATGGGTATTGTTTGGGGGATCCAGTGAATGAAAGGGATGATACTGGACATATGCCTCGTAGAAGTATTCTCCGGAAAAATACTAATGCGGCAAGTCGAAGTGAAGACCAAAGGCTACTTGGAACGTCTTCACAAAGCTTAACCACATCAAGGGACAGTTTGAGCGCGCCCATAGCCTCCACTAACCGGACAACTTCTCCCGATGCCGATATCACAGACAGAATAAAGTCAGATTTCGACATACTTAAAAATCCGGACAAAGCCTCCCAATACAGGGAAAGAATCACAAACGTCGATCTTAAAATTTCGGCAGCGTATGATCAGCCAGCAAACTACTACGCATGGAAACAAAAAAACAACTTACAAGAACAAGGTCTTTGGTTCAAACATAAAAACGATAAAATCAGCCCTCGCCCTTTAACCGCAAAACAAAAGAAAAGCTTAAATAAAGAAATAAACTCCCTTACGAAGCAAAAAGAAAAGCTCAACAAAAAACTGGAAAAAATACTATCTGAATCGGCCAAACAACAGGGAGCCTCAAAAAGAGACAACTGAGCTAACAATAAAATAAAAAAGGGCGACATCACGTCGCCCTCCGCACACTTCAAAAATTTTACGCCGCACTAAACATCTTATGCGGATCAATCACAAACTTCTTCGGCACGCCCGCATCGAACTCGCCGTACCCTTGCGGTGCCTGATCCAAGCTGATTACCTGCACGCCCACCACTTCGGCAATGTTGATGCGGTCCCACATGATGGCCTGCATCAGTTGGCGGTTGTACTTCATCACCGGGGTCTGACCGGTGTGGAAGCTGTGGGATTTGGCCCAGCCGAGGCCGAAGCGGATGCTCAGGCTGCCCATTTTCGCGGCGGCGTCGACGGCACCTGGATCTTCAGTCACGTAGAGGCCAGGAATACCGATCTTGCCGGCTACGCGTACCACGCCCATCAGCGAGTTGAGTACGGTGGCCGGGGCTTCGTGTTTCACGCCGTCGTGGCCGTGGCCGCGGGCTTCGAAGCCGACGGCGTCGATGGCGCAATCCACTTCCGGTTCGCCCAGCAGCGCAGCGATTTGCTCGTGCAGCGGGGTGTCGAGGGACAGGTCGGCGATTTCAAAACCCTGGGCCTTGGCGTGGGCCAGACGGATGGTGTTGACGTCACCGACGATCACTACCGCAGCGCCCAGCAGGCGCGCCGAAGCGGCAGCGGCCAGGCCGACCGGACCGGCGCCAGCGATGTACACGGTACTGCCTGGGCCGACGCCGGCCGTTACAGCGCCGTGGTAACCGGTTGGCAGGATGTCGGAGAGGCAGGTCAGGTCACGGATTTTTTCCATGGCCCGGTCGCGGTCCGGCAGTTTCAGCAGGTTGAAGTCGGCGTACGGCACCATGGCGTATTCAGCCTGGCCACCGGTCCAGTCGCCCATGTCGACGTAACCGTAGGCACCACCGGGACGCGCCGGGTTGACGCTCAGGCACACGCCGGTGTGCATTTCCTTGCAGGAACGGCAGCGCCCGCAAGCCACGTTGAACGGTACCGAAACCAGGTCGCCGATCTGCAGGTTCTCGACGTCGCTGCCCTTCTCGATCACTTCACCGGTGATCTCATGGCCCAGCACCAGGCCGGTTTGTGCAGTGGTACGGCCGCGCACCATGTGCTGGTCGGAACCACAGATGTTGGTGGAAACCACGCGCAGGATGACGGCGTGTTCAATCTTCCTGCCGCGCGGGTCCTGCATTTTCGGATAGTCGATTTTCTGTACTTCGACCTTGCCAGCGCCGAGATACACCACACCACGATT
>NZ_RCOE01000032.1:0-7039 GCF_004321495.1 Pseudomonas sp. Sample_10 | reverse complement strand
AGTCGATTTTCTGTACTTCGACCTTGCCAGCGCCGAGATACACCACACCACGATTGCCAGACATGCTTTCACCTCGCTGTTGTTTTTATGTAGCGGTCGCGTCGCCATGGAGCGGCGGCGCGTTGATTGCTCGGGTTGTTGCCTGTGTGTCTTGTGTTGTCTGTTATGGCCTCATCGCTGGCAAGCCAGCTGCCACAGTGGACCGGGGCGGCCACAAGATTTGTGAGCGACACAAAACCCTGTGGGAGCTGGCTTGCCAGCGATAGCGATCTAAAGAACGACCGTTCTGTTCGCGTTCAAAAACACCCGTCGCTCAATGTGATAACCCACGGCCCGCGCCAGGGTCAGGCCTTCGATATCGCGCCCCTTGGCGATCAAGTCTTCGGGGTAATGACTGTGATCCACCACCTCCACGCCCTGGGCAATGATCGGGCCTTCGTCCAGGTCGTTGTTGATGTAATGGGCGGTAGCGCCGACCAGTTTCACGCCTTTGTTGTAAGCCTGGTGATAGGGCTTGGCGCCCTTGAAACCCGGGAGCAGGGAGTGGTGAATGTTGATCGCCTTGCCGTCGAGTTTGCGGCACAGCTCCGGCGACAACACTTGCATGTAGCGCGCAAGAATCACCAGTTCCGCACCGGACTCTTCGATCACCTGCCACACCTGACGTTCTTGCGACGGTTTGTCGTTCGGATCGAGCGGGAAGTGGTAGTAGGGAATCTGGTGCCAGTCGGCCAGCGGTTTCAGGTCCGGGTGGTTGGAGATCACGGCGGCGACGTCCATCGACAATTGGCCGATGCGCTGGCGGTAGAGCAAATCGTTGAGGCAGTGATCGGCCTTGGAAACCATGATCACCACTTTCGGCCGGTAATGCGGCGGCGTCAGTTCAAAGGTCATGCCAAAGGATTCACCGCGCTCCTGCAAACCGGCGCGGAACGACTGTTCGTCGAAGCCGTCCGGCTGACGGAATTCCACGCGAATGAAGAAACGGCCCGAGAGCCGATCATCGAAGGAATGGTGTTCGGTGACGTAACAGCCCTGCTCAAACAGAAAGCGAGTCACCGCGTCCACGGTGCCGAGCACGCTGGGGCAGTCGGCGGTCAAAATCCATGTATCTGGGGCGCGGCTCATAGTGCGGTGACTCCTGCTACAAAAACCAGTAAACAGAGCGAACCCTGTGGCGAGGGAGCTTGCTCCCGCTGGGTCGCGCAGCGACCCCAAAACCAGCTACCGCGATCCTTCAGCAGGAACGCGGGCTCAGGATTCACGACTGCTTCGCAGCCGAGCGGGAGCAAGCTCCTTCGCCACAAAAGCAGTCGTGAGCACCGCGTCAGGCCTGAACGCTCAGGCCATACTCGGCAGAAGCATCCTGCAACCACAACCACCAGTAATCCGAGAAGCTGCGACGGATCAGCAGTTCCCAGGTGTCTTCACCGGTATGGCGGATCACCAGTTGCGACTTGGCGAACACCGTGCCGACAGCCTTGCCCACCGGGAAGTTGTTCGGGTGCACGTCGTAGCTGGTGGATTTCATCAGAACCTGGCGCACGTTCGGGCCGCTCAGTTCGAGGATCTGCTGGCCACCGCTGACGTTGACGATCTGGATGTGCAGGTCGCCCAGCGCTTCGCGCAGTTTTTGCTCGGCGGCGAACTCTTCGCCGGTCGGCACGATCAGCAGCCACTCATCCGGCCCCATCCATTGCAGGCTGGTTTCGCCTTTGACGATGACGGTCAGCGCGCCCGGCAATTCGATGCCCAGCGCTTTGTGCACGCCAGCGGCGAACGCGGCATCGTGGCCATCGCCACGGATAGTCAGGTGGCCGAGAAGTTTTTTCTCACGCACGGTCACGCCGGCATTCTTGCGACCTTTGCCCACCAGGCTGGCGAGGTCGGCGTGATGCAGCGACGACTCGGCCTTGGCCCCGGTGGTTGGGCGTTGTTGGTAAACATTGGCTGCGGTCATAAAGCACCTTTCCTGAATTCTTGCATGTTGATCGTTCCCACGCTCTGCGTGGGAATGCCGCCATGGACGCTCTGCGTCCGCTCTTTGGACGCGGAGCGCCTCTTTTCAGGGACGCGGAGCGTCCCGGGATGCATTCCCACGCAGAGCGTGGGAACGATCGACTGTGGTGTTACACGTTCTGGCGTTCGCCTTTCGGATCGAAGAACACCGAAGAAACGATTTCCGCCTCGATCACGCTGCCGTCCGCCAGTGGCGCAAACACACGCTCACCCATGCGGTTCAGGCCGCCCTTGACCACGCCCATGGCAAACGAATAGCCAAGGGAGTTGTGCGCGTAGCTGGAGGTCACGTGGCCGACCATGGTCATCGGGATCGCCTGCTTGGTGTTGAACACCAGTTGCGCACCTTCCGGCAGCCATTTGTTCGGATCGATCGGCTTGAGGCCAACCAGCTGTTTGCGCTGATCACGCACGCAGTCTTCACGATTCATCCCGCGCCAGCCGATCCACGAGAACGGTTTGGTGCGACCGACACACCAGCCCATGTTCAGGTCGTCCGGGGTCATCGAGCTGTCAGTGTCCTGGCCGACGATGATGAAGCCCTTCTCGGCCCGCAGCACGTGCATGGTTTCGGTGCCATATGGCGTCAGGTTGTACTTCTTGCCGGCCTCGACGATTTTCTCGAGCACGCCCATGGCGTAGTCGGCCTGCACGTTGACTTCGTACGACAGCTCACCGGTAAACGAAATCCGGAACACCCGCGCCGGCACGCCACCGACCAGACCTTCTTTCCAGGTCATGAACGGGAACGCTTCGTTGCTCAAATCGATGTCAGTGACTTCGCTGAGCAGCTTGCGACTGTTCGGCCCGGACAACGTCATGGTCGCCCAGTGATCGGTCACGGAAGTGAAGTACACCTTCAGGTCCGGCCATTCGGTCTGCTGGTAGATTTCCAGCCATTGCAGCACGCGTGCAGCGCCGCCGGTGGTGGTGGTCATCACGAAATGGTTGTCGGCCAGGCATGCCGTCACGCCATCGTCGAACACCATGCCGTCTTCTTTGCACATCAGGCCGTAGCGAGCCTTGCCCACGTCGAGCTTGGTCCAGGCGTTGGTGTAGATGCGGTTGAGGAACTCACGTGCATCCGGGCCTTGAATGTCGATTTTGCCCAGGGTCGAAGCGTCCAGCAGGCCAACGCTGTCGCGCACGGCTTTGCATTCACGTTTGACTGCGGCGTGCATGTCTTCGCCGGATTTCGGGAAGTACCAAGGGCGTTTCCACTGACCGACGTCTTCGAACTCGGCGCCGTTTTTCAGGTGCCAGTGATGCAGTGCAGTGAAACGCACCGGCTCGAAGATGTGCCCACAGTGACGGCCGGCCACGGCGCCGAACGTTACCGGCGTGTAGTTCGGACGGAACATGGTGGTGCCCATCTGCGGGATGGTCACGTTCAGCGAGCGGGCAGCGATGGCCAGGCCATTGACGTTGCCAAGCTTGCCCTGATCGGTGCCGAAGCCCAGTGCGGTATAACGCTTGACGTGCTCGACCGACTCAAAGCCTTCACGGGTCGCCAGCTCGATAGCGGCGGCGGTGACGTCGTTTTGCAGGTCGACGAATTGCTTCGGAGCCCGCGCGGTGTTCTTTTCGTGCGGCACCTGGAACAGCGCCAGGGTTGGCTCTTCGAGACGCGCCAGGGCTTTGGGCAAGGTCGCTTCGACCGGACCGAAACCGGCTTCGCTGGCCGCGCGCACGCCACCTTCAAAACCATCGGCCAGGGAATCACCAAGGCCGTAGACGCCATTGATACCGCCGACACACACACGTTTTTGCGGAGCTTCGCCCGGTACGAAACCGAGGATGTCTTCACGCCAGATCGGCTTGCCGCCCAGGTGCGATGCCAGGTGCACCACCGGGCTGTAGCCGCCGGAGCTGGCGACGATGTCACAGTCGAGCCATTCGCCAGGGCTGGTGACTTTATGTCCCTTCACATCGATCGCGGCCACACGGGCTGCGGTCACACGCTTGGTGCCACGAGCTTCGATCACGGCGCTGCCAGTGAGGATGCGGATACCTTTGGCGCGCGCCTCTTCAACCAGCGCACCACGCGGATTGCTGCGGGCATCAGCGATGGCGACCACTTGCAGGCTGGCGTCGAGCCAGTCCAGTGCCACGCGGTAGGCGTGATCGTTGTTGGTCGACAGCACCAGTTTCTTGCCCGGCGCCACGCCATAACGACGCACGTAAGTCGAGACAGCGCCAGCCAGCATGTTGCCCGGCACGTCGTTGTTGCCGTAGACCAGTGGACGCTCATGAGCCCCGGTCGCGAGTACGACGCGCTTGGCGCGAACACGGTGGATGCGCTGACGCACCTGGCCAATCGGTGCGCGGTCGCCGAGGTGATCGGTGAGGCGCTCGTGAATGGTCAGGAAGTTGTGATCGTGGTAACCGTTGACCGTGGCGCGCGGCAACAGCAGCACGTCCGGGGTGTTCTTCAGCTCGGCGATAACGCTGGCGACCCATTCCACGGCAGGTTTGCCGTCGAGGCTTTCGCGGGAGTCGAGCAGGCTGCCGCCGAACTCTTCCTGTTCGTCCGCCAGGATCACCCGGGCACCGCTGCGCGCAGCGGCCAAGGCTGCAGCCAAACCAGCAGGGCCGGCGCCGACGATCAGCACGTCACAGTGCTGGTTCATGTAGTCGTAGGTGTCCGGATCGTTCTCGGTCGGCGAGCGGCCAAGGCCGGCAGCCTTGCGGATGTACTTCTCGTAAGTCATCCAGAACGATTGCGGGTACATGAAGGTTTTGTAGTAGAAACCCGGCGGCATCAGCTTGCCGCCGACCTTGCCGAGAATCCCCATCATGTCGTTGTTCACGCTCGGCCAGCCGTTGGTGCTGGTGGCGACCAGGCCCTGATACAACGCCTGTTGCGTGGCGCGCACGTTGGGAATCTGCGTGGCTTCGGTGGCACCGATCTGCAGCACCGCGTTCGGCTCTTCGGCACCGGCGGCGAAGATGCCGCGCGGACGGGAATACTTGAAGCTGCGACCGATGATGTCGACGCCGTTGGCCAGCAGTGCAGCGGCCAGCGAATCGCCTTCGAAGCCTTTGTAGCTCTGGCCGTTGAAGGTGAAGCTCAACACTTTGTTGCGGTCGATCCGTCCGCCGTTGGACAGGCGATTGATCTGGCTCATACCTTCTCTCCCAGAGCCGTGCTGGCCGCTTTCGGGCTATCGGTCTTGTCGGTGAATTGTGGCTTGGTGCCGATCTTGTAGGTTTCGAGAATCTCGTAGGTCACGGTGTCGCGGGTGGCGTTGAAGTACTGACGGCAACCGGCGGCGTGAATCCACAGTTCATGGTGCAGACCGCGAGGGTTGTCGCGGAAGAACATATAGTCGCCCCACTCCTCGTCGGTGCAGCTGTTCGGATCCAGTGGACGCGGGATGTGCGCCTGGCCGGATGCGTGGAATTCCTCTTCGGAGCGCAGTTCGCCGCAGTGAGGACAGAAGATATGCAACATGGGGATTTCTCCTGTTAGTGGGCAACCGCAGCAGCGCCGTGTTCATCGATCAACGCACCGTTGTGGAAACGGTCGATGGAGAAAGGTGCAGCCAATGGGTGCATTTCACCCTTGGCCAGGCTCGCGGCAAACACGTTGCCCGAGCCTGGTGTTGCCTTGAAGCCACCGGTGCCCCAACCGCAGTTGAAGAACATGTTCGGTACCGGGGTTTTCGAAATGATCGGGCAGGCATCCGGCGTGGTGTCGACGATGCCGCCCCACTGACGGTTCATGCGTACGCGGGACAACACCGGGAACATCTCGACGATGGCCTGGATGGTGTGCTCGATCACCGGGTACGAACCACGCTGGCCGTAGCCGTTGTAGCCGTCGATACCGGCGCCGATCACCAGGTCGCCCTTGTCGGACTGGCTGATGTAACCGTGTACGGCGTTGGACATGATCACGCTGTCGATAATCGGCTTGATCGGCTCGGACACCAGCGCCTGCAGCGGGTGCGATTCGATCGGCAGACGGAAACCGGCGAGCTTGGCCATGTGTCCAGAGTTACCGGCAGTGACCACGCCGACGCGTTTGGCGCCGATGAAGCCCTTGTTGGTTTCAACACCGATGCACACGCCGTTCTCCTTGCGGAAACCGATCACTTCGGTCTGCTGGATCAGGTCCACACCCAGCGCGTCGGCGGCACGGGCAAAACCCCAGGCCACGGCATCGTGACGGGCGACACCGCCGCGACGCTGGACGGTCGCGCCCATCACCGGGTAGCGGGTGTTCTTCGAGCAGTCGAGATACGGAATCTCGTCGGCCACTTGCTTGGCATCGAGCAACTCACCGTCGACACCATTGAGGCGGTTGGCGCTGACTCGACGCTCGGAATCACGAATGTCCTGCAGGGTGTGGCAAAGGTTGTACACGCCGCGCTGGGAGAACATCACGTTGTAGTTGAGGTCCTGAGACAGGCCTTCCCACAGTTTCATCGCATGCTCGTACAGGTGCGCCGACTCGTCCCACAGGTAGTTGGAGCGAACGATGGTGGTGTTGCGCGCGGTGTTACCGCCGCCCAGCCAGCCTTTCTCGACCACGGCCACGTTGGTGATGCCGTGTTCCTTGGCCAGGTAGTAGGCGGTCGCCAGACCGTGCCCGCCACCGCCGACGATAACCACGTCGTAGACCTTTTTCGGGGTCGGCGTGCGCCACATGCGCTGCCAGTTTTCGTGGTGGCTGAGGGAGTGTTTGAAGAGGCCGAAGCCCGAATAGCGTTGCATAGTCATTTACTCCAAAACCGCGCTCAGCGATAAACCGGGAAGTCCGCGCACAGGGCCGACACTTGCTGGGCGACATTGGCCTCGACATCGGCATCGCCGAGGTTGTCGAGGATGTCGCAGATCCAGCCGGCCAGCGTTACGCACTGGGTCACCTTGAAGCCGCGTGTGGTCACGGCCGGGGTGCCGATACGCAGGCCGGAGGTCACGAACGGCGACTGCGGGTCGTTCGGCACAGCGTTCTTGTTGACGGTGATGTGGGCGCGACCGAGTGCTGCGTCCGCCTCTTTGCCGGTGAGGCCCT
>NZ_RCOE01000166.1:0-8957 GCF_004321495.1 Pseudomonas sp. Sample_10 | reverse complement strand
CATGGGTGGCGGTGCGGTCGGCGGCGTCGGCGCTGTCGCCGTTGGGGTTTTTCGCCTGTTGCGCGGCGTCGTCGTGGTGCTCGTGTTTTTTCAGCGAGGTGTTGTTGCGAGCATTCCAGCGCAGTTGCATCCGGCCTTTTTTCAGGCCCGCCGCAACGCCCCGTGCGGCCACATTTTTGTAGCGGTCAACGTAACCGCTGAAGGTGTTGACGATGGCGAACAACGCATTGACGAGACGCGTCAGCGCACTGATCATCTGCGCGCCCCGCCCCGCCAAACGCGTCGCCAGATAGGCCACACCGCCCCCGGCCGTGGCAAAGGTCAGGACGATGGCGATCAGGATGTCGATCAGCAACTCCACCACGACCTTCGACAGCGCTTCGGCGGTGCTGCCAGCGATCACGCTGGGCGGCAGCATTTCCAGCCAGAGACTGGCCGTGCGCAACAGCAGACACAGGGCCGCTTCGTCACTGGCCAGCAGCTGGATTCTTGCCATGGCTTGCGGCGTTTTCTGCGCCATTTCCTTCAACGCAATTGCACTGCTGCCCAGTCGCGCAACAAACGCCTCGGGATCCTTGAGGATGTCCGAAAGCAGATTGATCCCGTCCCACACGCCCTCGATCGCCGCCCAACTCCCGGCCAGCAAGCCGTTGCCCACGGCGGTTGAAGAGGACTGCGACCATTGCGGCTTGAACCCCTCCCACTCATTGCGCAGCCACTTGTCCAGGTCCAGGGACAGGCCGTCGTAGGAGGAGAACAGCGCTTCAACCTGCGCCTCTGTGACCTCGCCTTGCACGCGCACGCGATAGAATTTGTCCGGCTCTCCCTCGAACTCACCTTTGCCGTCTGCGTCGAGGGTCACCGGCTTCGTCTCGCCACCCTCCACCGCAATCACATCAACCTTGATGTTCCCCAGCGGAACGTCGTACACCGACTCGAACTTGCTCTCGATGTGCAGGATTCCACCCTTCGGACACTGCGCCACGGTCGAGATGAAGTCGTCGTCTGCACTACTGACCACGGTGCTGGTATTACCCAGCTTGATCACCCGCTCCATGCCCATCAGCGAAGGCATGTCCGTAGCGCGGCTGACCTGATCGGCGGCCTGGCTGAACCATCGCTTGAGCTGTTGGCGGTACAGCGTGAGGGTGTCCGGGAAACTGTCGAGCTCTCGCTCAATACGGGTGACGTGATCCATCAGCCCACCGGAACATCTGGGGCCACGTAAAAAACCGGGTCGAACATAAGCAATCCTTCGCGCAGGAAATTTGGCGCAATGGACTTTGCGGGGGTTCAGCGGGGAAAGAAGTCAGGCAAGGATGAGGTTGCTGTAGGGCGTTTCGCTAAAAGCAAAAACGCGGCGCAGGGGTCGATCCCAGCGCCGCGCTCAGCAAACAGGTCAGTCTTTAATGCGTGCTATCAGGGGAATCCAGCGCCTGCAGTTTGATCTGCGCCAGCGGATGTCCGGCCTTCGCGGCGATGGTCCAGAACCGCGCCGCTTCAGCCGGATCCGGCGCCTTGCTCGGGCTTCCGGAAAGGTAGATCACGCCGACCTGATAGGCTGCTTTGCCATCCCCGCCCAATGCCGCCAGACGCAGAAGGCGTATGCCTTCCTCGCGAGCCCCCAGTCCGACGCCGCGGAAGGTCAGGATGTGACCATAGAAGCTCTGGGCACCGACATCGCCCAGGTTCGCCATGCGGGCAAACTGGCCCTCAAGCCATTTCCAGCCGCGCGGTTGACGCACAAACCATGACCAGTGAAACAGCCTGCGCGCGAGCCAGTACCCAGCCCGCGCCTTGAGTCGAAAAAACATTCAGGCTTCCGCCGATTCCGGGTATTCGTATTCGAAAACACGCACCACTTCCGAAGCATGCCACGACGCTGCTGCGACGCCATCGGAGGGCCCGGAAAAGCGCCCCAGTCGCTCGACGCATTCAAAAAAACCGGTACGTGGCAGGCGGCTGGCACCCTGGCTGATCACCAGCGAACTGCGCAGCGGCTGCTCGGCTTTGGCGTCCAGCGCGGCCAGATGTTCCAGTGCCGCGGTCAAGGTTTGCATGGCCGGTGTCGGCAACTGCAAACGCTCCAGCAATGCTCGATAAGTCAGTAGATGACGCTGCCGGCGCGCCTGATCCAGCTCACCCAGCAATCCATCCCAGTGTTGACGACTGATGCGTACGCTCACGATTCATCCCTCCACCCCGGCACCGTCAACTCCCAGGCCAGGCTGCGACGTATCGCGGCGTCGGGCAGACGCTCGCCACTTTCGATCATGGCCAGATAGGATGGGCTGATGCCTACCGTGCGGGCCAACGCTTCAATGGCGATGCCCTTTCCTTCGCGCAAACTGCGTAGTTGATCAAGACCTGGAAGGGTCGGGTCTTGGCTTGTCGCGGCCAGCGGCGCCGGGGCCGGGCTCGACGGTGCTTCTTTGATGCCTGCTGCTTTCAGTAGAGCCTGATATTGAGCCCATGGCAAAACCGCATATTCGGGCTCGCCTTCGCGTGTAATTATCTGAATATCCATGACTACCCCGTAGGACAACAACACTTAGCGAGTCGGCACTTTTCCCTAGAAGTGTAATCCTAACAGCGGCTAAGGTCGCGGGGGGTATCTATCTGAGGATAAGTCGGGGTCGACTTATCTTTTTTTCGGTCCCTGAAGGTGAAGTTGTTCCGGCGTATCGGGCAAGCGCTCAACCACGGCAAGCTTCTCCGGCAATTGCCGTTTACGCCAGGCGCGAAACGCGTTGAGCTCATCGTCGAGGACTTTCATGAGCCAGGCGAGTACGGCGATGTCATCGATCATGCCAAACAGAGGCAGGAAATCCGGGATCGCATCCACCGGGCTGAGGAAGTACATCAAACCTGCCACCACGGAGATCAACGCCTTGGGGCTGATGGACCGGTACTCGCCGCGCCAGTACGCCAGGCAAAGCGCCTGCAACAGACGCAAATCATCTTTAAGTTTGCCCAACCGGTTACCTTGGCTGGCACTTTTGCTGGCCACGGCGAACAACAAAGTCGGCAATCGCCCACGTGCGATCAGGCGCCCGGCCAGTGGCAAGAAACGAGCGAAACTCCAGGGTGCTTTCATCATTCCTCCCACTAGAATGTTATCCACACAAATTGTGGATAACCTTGTGAACAGACCTGCTTTTCACGGCTGAAAGCCCCGCAACACAAGGGCCGAACTTAGATCGGGCGTTTTTTACACATCAAAAAAAAACCCAAGATTTCATTGACTTGACAGCCCTGCGCGGTTAGCAGCGGTCCTACATTGGCTATGACTCCAGCCTACAGCATCTGTTCGCTTTGTTTATCCGCGCCAAATGCCGGATGCAACAACGCCCCGCATAAGCGAGGCGTTGTTTGTGACCCAGGCGCCGATTTACTTGGCAGCGTCTTCTTTTGCCGGATCTTTGATGCCCAGCAGTTCCAGGTCGAATACCAGCACCGAGTTGGCTGGAATGGCCGGGCTTGGGCTTTGAGCGCCGTAAGCCAGTTCGCTAGGAATGTACAACTTGTACTTCTCGCCAACGTGCATCAGTTGCAGGCCTTCGACCCAACCCGGGATCACGCCGCTGACCGGCAGATCAATCGGGCTGCCGCGCTCGACGGAGCTGTCGAACACGGTGCCATTGGTCAGCTTGCCGGTGTAGTGAACGGTCACTACATCAGTCGGCTTGGGCTGAGCGCCATCGGCTTTCTTTTCCACTTCGTACTGCAAGCCCGAAGCGGTGGTCACTACGCCAGCTTTCTTGGCGTTCTCTTCGAGGAATTTCTTGCCGGCGGCTGCCGACTCTTCGCTCATTTTGGCCATGCGCTCTTCGGCACGCTTTTGCAGTGCGGCGAACGCTTCAACCAACTCTTCGTCTTTGAGTTTCTGTTCTTTTTTGCCGACGGCATCTTCGATGCCCTGGGCTACGGCTTTGGAGTCCAGGTCATCCATGCCTTCCTGAGCCAGGCTTTTGCCCATGTTCAGGCCAATGCCGTAGGAAGCTTTTTGCGCCGGGGTTTTCAGCTCTACGCTGGTCTGCGAGTCGCAACCCGCGAGTACCAGGCCAACCAGGGCAACCGCCGCTGCCAACCGATGCTGTTTCATGCTATTTCCTTGTTCATGCGCCGAAAGGGCAATCGAGTAAAGCCGCGAGCTTATCAGGCCGCCACGACCAATGGCTACCGGCATGAGAGCAAGAGTTTTACGATAAGTTCAGGTGTTTAAACGCTTTTGCAGTTGAGCATGATGAAACTTCTGTCAGATTGATCTGAAGGAGGCAGTTCTGCCCTGATGACATATGGCGTAATGGCCTCTTGCCGCTAATTGGCCACTCAGGCATAACGGGCAAAAAATCGACAAGGATGTTCATCTTGCGCCTCCTCCTCCGCTTGCTGATTGTGGTCGTTTTTCTGTTGGTGGCTGGGCTGGCCGTGGTTCTGTATTACATCGCCAACCCCAAATTGCCCTTCCATTCGCCAGTGCAGCAAGTGCATTACCTGGATCAGTGGAGTGCCGAGGAACGGCAAACCTATTACTTCACGCCTCAGGGCACACAGGTCAAAGGCCTGCGCTACGAGTGGTTCCAAGCCCTCGAACTGCCGTTCTCGCAACAGCGTTTCGCCTCACCGCAATACCTCGCTCGCTTTGGATTTCTGATTGATCCCCAGCAAAAAGCCACGCCGAACAATCCCGGCAACTTGCCGGTAGGCTTCACCCGGCACCGAAACCCCGGAAGTTCGGAGCAATATCTGGACATAACTTGCGCCGCTTGCCACACCGGTGAACTGCGGTTAAACGGCCAGGCGGTGCGCATCGATGGTGGCTCGGCGCAACATGTTTTGCCTTCCAGCGTTCCTACGTTGCGCGGCGGGAGTTTCGGACAGGCATTGGTCGCCAGCCTGACATCTACCTACTACAACCCTTGGAAGTTCGAGCGTTTCGCCCGCCAAGTACTGGGCGAAAACTACGATGCTGCTCATGCGCAACTGCGCAGGGACTTCAAAAACTCGCTGAACACGTTCCTCAAGGTCGCCTGGAACGATACCCATCGCGGTCTCTACCCCACCGAGGAAGGTCCTGGCCGCACCGATGCTTTTGGCCGAATTGCCAATGCAACCTTCGGCGACGCCATTTCCCCGACCAACTATCGGGTCGCCAATGCCCCGGTGGATTATCCACAGCTATGGGACATGTGGACGTTCGACTGGGTGCAATGGAACGGGTCGGCGCAACAGCCGATGGCACGCAATATCGGTGAGGCGCTGGGCGTCGGCGCAACCTTGAGTTTCTTCGACGCCAACGGCCAACCCCTGCAAGGCGACGAGCGCTACGCCTCCAGCGTCCGCGTGCGCGACCTGCATGCGATCGAAGAAACCCTGCAGCGCCTGAAACCACCCACCTGGCCGCAAGCCCTGTTCGGCATTGTCGATAAACCGCTCGCAGCCAGGGGCCGCACACTGTTTGCCGAAAATTGCGCCGGCTGCCATGTCCCGCACAAGACTCAGGAAGGTGAGCGCTGGGTGCAACGTTTGCACATGCTGCCAGTGGACTTCATCGGTACGGATCCGAGCGCGGCGAACAATATCGCCAACCACCGATTTGATTTGACCGCCCTGCAATGGAACCTGGCAGAGCTGGAGCAGATGGACGTGAAGTTGCACCCCACGCCCAAGGAACCGCTGGACTTGAGTCAGCTATCGGTAGCCAGGGGCCTGGCTTATGTCACCGCGTTCGTCGAAAAGCGCGCTTATCGTGAAGCCGATGTCACTGCCCAAGAGAAGCCTCGGCTCGATGGCTTCGGCCTGCCTATCGGCGTTCGCGAAAAGGTCGCTTACAAGGCTCGCCCACTGGCAGGGGTTTGGGCCACTGCCCCGTTTTTGCACAACGGCTCGGTTCCCACCCTTTATCAATTGTTGTCGCCTCAAGATGAGCGATCCACCACGTTCTACAAAGGCACCTTCGAATACGATCCGCGGCATTTGGGTTATCGCACAGAAGCGTTCACCAATGGCTTCCTGTTCGATACCCGCATCACCGGCAACCACAACAGCGGCCATGAATTCCGCGCCGGCAAGCGCGGCAGAGGTGTCATTGGCCGACTGCTGTTACCCGAAGAGCGCTGGGCGCTGCTGGAGTACCTGAAAGTGTTGGGCGGCCCGCTGGAGGCGCAACTGCCATGATCATGACCACCTTCAAGAAGGATCTGCCATTGCTTGCCAGGCTGTGGTTGCGCCTGGGCCGATTGCTCGGCAAGTGCTTGCTGATCGCGCTCGGCATCGGCCTGCTGATCTGGGCTCTGACTACTGCGTGGTTCGTCTGGCAGCACCGTGGACCGGTTTCTGCACTGGAACAGATTCCGGACGACGAATCAGCCATGACCCAGGACGTGATCCAGACCGCTGTGCGCATCGTCGACCAGCACCGTGAGAGCACCCGTTATCTGCGCGACGCCCACGCCAAGGCACATGGCTGTGTCAAAGCCCAAGTGCAGGTGTTGCCGCAACTGGCGCAGGAACTGCGTCAGGGTGTATTCAGTGAGCCGGGCAAGGTCTGGCAGGCCACCCTGCGTTTTTCCAACGGCAATGCCTATCCGCAGTTCGACAGCATGCGCGATGCCCGAGGCATGGCGATCAAGTTGCTCGATGTTGCGGGTACGCCGCTGCTTGCTGACCGGCAGGGGCAGCATGAACAGGATTTTGTGATGTTCAGCCATCCGAATTTCTTTGTCAGCGATGTTGCCGAGTATCGGCAGAATGTCGCGGCTCAAGCCAATGGGCAAAAAATCATGGCGTTTTTTCCGGGATGGGATCCGCGAACCTGGCAGGTCAGCCACCTGTTCATTGCACTGGCAACGCTGTCCCCGCCGCCAGAAAGCCCGACGCAAAGCACTTACTTCTCTGTATCGCCGTACAAGTTCGGCGAGGCGAACGCGAAGTTTCGGGTGATGCCGGATCCGGATAATTGCCCGGCATACGTTTTACCCAGGCAAAACCGCGATCTGCCGAACTTTCTGCGCAATGCTCTTAACCAGCAATTGTCCACCGACCGGGTGCCGGCCTGCTTTGCCTTGCAGATCCAGCGCCAGGATGCGAACAAGTACATGCCGATCGAGGACACCAGCATCGAATGGCGTGAACAGGATTCCCCGTTCGAAACGGTGGCACGGATCACTTTGCCGCCTCAGGATTTCGATACGCCTGCGCAGAATCTGCAATGCGACAACCTTTCGTTCAATCCGTGGTTCGGGCTTGAGGCGCACCGCCCCATCGGCGGAATCAATCGGCTGCGCAAAGCTGTTTATGAGGCGGTCAGTGACTATCGACACAGTCGCAATGCCGAGGCTTCATTGCGCTGACTCGCCCCCAATGATCACAATCGCCGTTGGAGCCTGGACCCTGCCCTTTGCCCAGACATCGCCAGGATAAAGGACGCTCAGGGTTCCGGCAGCCGCCAGCCGATCGACAAACGCCTGCACACGCATCTCACCGCTCAGAATCTTCTGTTCGAAATCTTGATAGTCAGCGTTTTGGGGATCCAACTGCGCCATCAGGTTTTGCAGCTTTTCGGGTTCCGGTTTGGAGAATCGCAAAACAGCCCCACTCGGCGTACACAGAAATATCCGATGATGCGGTGCGTCGATAAAACGGCTTAACCCGATGCGCAGATCATTGGCAGAGAAAAAGTTTTTATAAAGCTGCACTTCCTGCTCGGGCAGCCTGTCATCAGCGATAGCGTTCATGGTGTGATAGAAGCCATGAATCCGAAACTGTGACGGCAGCAGCACGTTTGCCTGAGGCCCCTTGGGAAAGATAGTGTGCCGGTCAAAACTGGCGTAATCGCTCGCCACCGGTGCGGTGACGACAAAAACGTCCTGAGTTTTATGCTTGAGAATGATGCCGACGTGCTGCTGCAGGTGCGATAACTTGAGCATCTGTTCATGAAGATAATGAGCCACAGCACTGACATCCTTTAGAACCGGACCACAGACAGGCATCAACTCGATTGGCGGATTATGTTGCAGTATGTCGTTTCTCCAACTGGCTTTGAGCCTGCCCCTGCGCCTCCAGAGACTACCGGCTACCACAGTGGTTACCTCACCCGCCGCAACCGCCAGCAAAATCAGAACACTGCTCGGGATTGCACCTCTTTCATACAAACCCTCGAAGTTTTGCGGTCTCCCGTCAGGTTTTAGCTGAAGCCTTGGCGACAACTCCTTCTCGAAGTCGGAAAGGCTTGAGGTGTAGGCAATAAGCCCGCCATCACTGGCCGACAGATAACACCTGGAATATTGACGTCGCGAAGACATGACCGCGTGCAAATCGGCAACCGAATGGAAAAGGTTGCGCTGGTTCCACTCTACGGCGCTTTCGTCGAAACCTTTTGCCTTGTCGACGCGGGAGACCAGGCTCGCTTCAAGGGAATAGCCGCTGGGCACTTCCATCTCACCGAGAAGATTCACGGCTACGGTTAACGGGAAATCGCGGGGGAGTTCTGTGTCAGCAAGTTCATCGGCGCTCTTCACTTCCAGGGCACAATAAAAGCGCCCTTCCGTGTTTTTGAGGATGAAGCCGGTGAATTCGGTACTTCGCCGACCTTTCAACGACTCATGCATGAAGGCCGCTGCGTCATCACAGCTCAGAAAAGCCGGATTCGATCCTGCTGCCGGAGCGGCAGCCGATGACGAAACAATAGTTTCAAGAGGGAGGGTATTCATGTTTTCAGTCTCTCGGTAGATATCGAACACTTCCCATGACTGTCATGGAAACGTTGCCCATCATCCGAAAGCTGCGTGCCTTGCAGGCACTACATAGTTATATACACAGAATTGCCAAACGGCAGACAGCAAAAAGCCCGCATAAAGCGGGCTTCTTGTGTGGTGACCTGGCGTTCAGTGTTCCAGGCTACCGAATATGGCGCAGCGGACGGGACTCGAACCCGCGACCCCCGGCGTGACAGG
>NZ_RCOE01000148.1:0-1786 GCF_004321495.1 Pseudomonas sp. Sample_10 | reverse complement strand
AGCAACCGACAACGGCCAACCATGCGCACCAGTCAATTTTTGCTCGCCACACAGAAAGAAACGCCTTCCGACGCGGTCGTGATCAGCCACCAGCTGATGCTGCGCGCCGGCATGATCCGCAAACTTGCCTCGGGCCTGTACACCTGGCTGCCGATGGGCTTGCGAGTGATGCGCAAGGTCGAAGCCGTCGTTCGTGAAGAAATGAACGCCGCCGGCTCGCTCGAAGTGTTGATGCCGAGCACGCAACCGGCTGAACTGTGGCAGGAATCCGGTCGCTGGGAAGAGTACGGCCCTGAATTGCTGCGCTTCAAGGATCGCCACGGTCGCGATTTCTGCGCCGGCCCGACCCACGAAGAAGTGATCACCGATCTGATGCGCAACGAGTTGAGCAGCTACAAGCAGCTGCCGATCAACCTGTACCAGATCCAGACCAAATTCCGTGACGAAATCCGCCCACGCTTCGGTTTGATGCGCGGCCGCGAATTCATCATGAAGGACGCCTATTCGTTCCACGCTGACCAGCCGTCGCTGCAGGTCACCTACGACCGCATGCACCAGGCGTACTGCAACGTGTTTACCCGTCTGGGCCTGAAGTTTCGCCCTGTAGAAGCCGACAACGGCTCCATCGGTGGCGCCGGTTCCCACGAGTTCCACGTGCTGGCTGAGTCCGGCGAAGACGACATCGTTTTCAGCAACGGTTCCGACTACGCGGCGAACATCGAGAAAGCCGAAGCCGTGCCGCGCGAAACTTCGCGTGCCGCACCGACCGAAGAACTGCGTCTGGTCGACACACCGAACGCCAAGACCATTGCGCAACTGGTCGAAGGCTTCAACCTGCCGATCGAGAAAACCATCAAGACCCTCGTGGTTCACGCCGAAGAGCCAGGCAAGCTGATTGCCTTGATCATCCGTGGCGATCACGAGCTGAACGAAATCAAGGCCGCCAACCAACCTGGCGTCGCCAGCCCGCTGGTCATGGCCTCGGAAAGCGAACTGCGCGACGCCATCGGCGCGGGTGCCGGTTCTCTCGGCCCGCTGAACCTGCCACTGCCGATCATCATCGATCGTTCGGTCGAACTGATGAGCGATTTCGGCATCGGTGCGAACATCGACGACAAGCACTACTTCGGCGTGAACTGGGAGCGCGACTTGCCGGTTCCAACCGTTGCCGACCTGCGCAACGTGGTTTCCGGCGACCCAAGCCCTGACGGCAAAGGCACCCTGGAAATCAAGCGCGGCATCGAAGTCGGGCACATCTTCCAGCTGGGCAACAAGTACAGCAAGGCGATGAAGTGCGAAGTGCTGGGCGAGAACGGCAAGCCGGTGACCCTGGAAATGGGTTGCTACGGCATCGGCGTATCGCGAGTGGTGGCTGCTGCCATCGAGCAGAACAACGACGCCAACGGCATTATCTGGAGCGACACCCTGGCGCCATTCCAGATCGCCCTGGTACCGCTGCGCTACGAAACCGAACAGGTTCGCGAAGCCACCGACAAGCTCTACGCAGAACTGACTGCCGCCGGCTTCGAAGTGCTGCTGGACGACCGCGACAAGAAAACCAGCCCGGGCATCAAGTTCGCAGACATGGAGCTGATCGGCATTCCTCACCGGATCGTGGTCAGCGACCGCGGCCTCGCCGAAGGCAACCTGGAATACAAGAGCCGTACCGAGGCCGAGCCGCAAGCGCTGCCGGTCGCCGACGTACTGCCTTTCCTTCAGGCCCGTATCCGCCGCTGAAACCAGATAGAGACGTCATGTTCAAGCGAAACACCTTAGGCCTCGGTGG